>NZ_CP173710.1:0-2785 GCF_054506995.1 Parabacteroides sp. APC149_11_2_Y6 | reverse complement strand
TGCTTTGCGTTCATGTATCCTTCGTCCTTGTGTATATGGATTTGAAACGCTTCAATACCGAAACGTTCCTTGCAGACCGCAGCGAATTGCTGGAGTTCCTGCATGGTGGTTTCTTGCTTGATTACTATTACCCCCTCCCGTATGGGTGCTGCTTTAGTCTGCATCTTCTGCCCAACCGTATCGAAATATCTCTGTTTCGCACTCTCCAGCCGATGGGAGATGCTATCTCCAACCCAGCTTTCATTCAAATGACTAAGTTCCGGACGAACATAGTCCAACTCTTTTTCCCTAAAGTTGTGAATCTCGCTCCCCGGCTTCACTGCTTGTACATGAATACTTGTTGCTCCCATAAGTTAACATTTTTGTGACAATCGATAACAGCCGGTGACAGCCGGCTGACAGGGGGTTAAGGGGGCTTGTCCCCTTACACACGTACCCTTTAGGGTGCTAGTGTGCTATCACCATACTGCATAGGTGCGAAGTTAGTGAATGTTTTGTAAATGCACAAATAAAGGGGAAAACATTTGGATTTGCGACAATAAAGTACTACCTTTGTTGCTGACCAAACGGTAGCTGACCGATACGGGAGAGTTACCAAAATACAAGCCGCTGGAGTTAATTGACGGACATCCGACATCCCCAGCGGCTTTATTTTTGCCTATCTGCTTCGTCTAGGCATACCAGTACCTCTACTAAAAATGTACTTCAAAGATACTTATTTTCTACCGACTTGATAGTTTTTACCCCATATTCTTGGACATTTTTCCCCCATGAGGTTATCTTTGTAGGGTGAAAGAGAAACCCATAAACGGGGATAGATTGAATGCTGGGAAGCATAAACAATCGGGGTAAGGTTAGCGAACCTTGCCTTTCATCCCCCATTATAACTTTACATAGAGGAACTTTATCTATCCCCCCCCCGCCCCCAAAGGGGGAGCGACCAAACGGCAGCTTCACTCAATGGAGTGTTACAGTTCATCAAAACCAAGTGATAACTGTCGTTTCTCTGCTTCTTCTTTCTTTTGGGCAGCTAAAGTCTTTTTCCGAACGTATGTTTTTGTAAATGAAACCCTATCCCCATTAAAGACAATCAACGGATTAATGAACCAATTATATTCGTTTGGACCTCTTGCTATGATTTCACTTTGTACGAGCTCTGCCAATCCTTTGTATATGGCTTTGTCTGATTTGTATTGGGTGTATTCTAAGCATTTTCGCCTATCGAAAATTATCATATCATTCTTAGGCTTCATGCAAGTTAGAATATACCCGAAAACCCGAATAGCTGATTGTGATAGATTGAAAAAAGCGGCAAAATTCGCAAGGTATAGTTTTGCAAATTGCTCTTCATCTACTTCTATTTGTCGGATAAACGAGGTTTTGAATACTTCTCCTGTATCTGTATCAGCAACAGCAACTACAGCTTTTTTATCACTTCCCGTACTACTTTTGTATTTCTTAACAACGTGATTTTCAATCCCTTCAATTGCTTGTTTCATAAAGGGGTTTTCTTCGTTTTTTTGAAAATCGGTTAATTTGAGTACTTTCTTATTTTCCATAAACATTCTATTTAGGCAAATTTGACTTTCTATATATCGGTGAAAAAGTATAATTTGATTTTCCACAAAGGAATATTTAAATTTCCATTAATACAATAAAAAAGCAAAATATATTTTCCTTTTTAACATCTAATAGGAAAGAGTGACTTTCTAATATGGAAAATCTGATTTTCCAATATGGAAAATACCCTATATTGAGTATCAACTACTTAACTTATTCTATTTCTTAAGTTCTTATTATACCCTAAAAACGGCATATAATCAACTACTTAAAAAATCATCGGTCGGGGAGCGCCCAGCGGCAAGGGGCGGGACCACCCGTCCCGACGAGCGCCCACACCATAAACTTTTTTTCGAATAAGCACACAACCGTTTTTCGAACCCTGCAAAATTTCTTCCGAACCCGAACGGCGTAACACTCCATTGAGTGAAGCTGCCGTTTGGTCGCTCCCCCTTTGGGGGCGGGGGGGGGTTACATACCCATACCGAAACCTCTGCTTCTGGTGATTTGCTTGAGTAGGTCTTTCCCCTCTTCCATAGCTTTTGATATGTTTGGGAAATGATGCCTTAAAGCCTCCAGTTGTTCGGAATTGAACAAGTCTTTCATCTTACCAAGTTCTTTTTTCAATTCCTTGGTTTCGGTCTTTAGTTCTTGGTTCTCCGTTCTTAGTCGGTTACTGGTTGTCCTTGCATTGTCCATTTGCTGTCTATAATACTCCTTGTCGTTCTCGGCTTTGAATACCTTTGTGCCGTTTCGCTCTTTTTCAAGTATAGCCTTTCCCAGTCTATCGGATAGCTGTTCATTTTCCCCCTCTAAAGCCTTTATTTTGGCTTTTAAGGTATCTTTTTCCCTATCGTTAACCGTTTTCCCTATCAAGCCGTAAAACTTCTCTGAAGCCTTAGAAATGAGTTTTTGGACGTTTTTCTTTGTTTCAATGGAACGTAGTTCTTTCTGAAGCTGAAGAAGCTGGTTTTGCACGTCCTTGTGCTTGTCTAACGCACTGGATATATCGTTGGATAGTTCCTGAAGCTGTTCTTTCGCACATTCGGTCTTGTACTGCATAGCCGATAAGTGTTTGCGATCAGAAGAAACACCACGTTCCATGCCCAGTGCTTCAGATGCTATGGTTTGGAGTTCTGCCATGTCATCACGCGATAAACGCACACTCTTCCCGTTCGGCTGCGTCCAATCGAAAACTACATGGGCGTGAAGGTTAGGTGTCCAT
>NZ_CP173709.1:5142500-5171301 GCF_054506995.1 Parabacteroides sp. APC149_11_2_Y6 | reverse complement strand
GGGCAACCCAACTGGAAACGTTATGCCAACGAAAGACTTAACAATTACCGAATCTATACAATCCTGGCGAATGCTTTTGCTGATGTGGATATTTATGCCGGAATAAAATATAAATTCCAGTTCAGTGCCGATTTGGGTTCCCGTCGTTTCAGGGAATGGACTCCATCTACTTCACAAGGGTCTTGGGTTCAAGCTCCGCCTAACAAAGCATATAGCCAACATAATTCAGAACAATATTATACATGGACAGCAGAAAACCTGCTGACATATGCTAAAGAAATCGGCGACCATAAATTTGACCTTATGGCTGGTTATTCTGCCCAGAAATTTGTCAATGAATACGGTAATCTTAATGGTACTGATTTCGGAGACGATGATATCCCCTGGATAAACGCTGCTGCTACCAAAGGAGGAAATGCAGGCATTGACGAATGGGCTTTAGCTTCAATAATCGGACGTGTAAATTATAATTTTAAAGATCGGTATTTCCTACAGGCAAATATTCGTCGTGACGGCTGTTCACGGTTTGGCGTAAATAATCGTTGGGCAACATTCCCTTCTGTTTCTGCCGGTTGGGTTTTCTCGGATGAATCTTTCATGAGCCACGTAAATAATGTAATGAATTATGCGAAGATTAAAGCAAGCTATGGTGTCACAGGTAACTACAATATCGGTAACTATGACCACTGGTCTACAGTAGGAGTTGGTAACTATGTTTTAGGCAACACATTGGTTCCCGGTAAAGGTATTACAGCCATCGGTAATAGTGATTTAACATGGGAAGAAACAGATCAATGGGATATCGGTTTAGAATTAGGTTTCCTGAACGACCGAATCTTCATGACATACGATTTCTATAATAAGTTTACGGATGGTATGCTCTATCAAATAGATATGCCCTGGTCCACCGGCTTCGATAATATTAAAGCCAATATCGGTAAATTCCGTGCTTGGGGCCATGAAATGTCAATAGAATCCAGGAACCTTATCGGCAAATTCAAATGGAAAACAAATCTTAATCTGACAATCCCGAGAAACGAGGTAAAAGCCCTCGGCCCAAATAATGTGCCTATTGGCGGATATGATGTTGCAGAAGACTGGAACCGGTTAGAGGTAGGCGAACCGATCGGTATAATCATGGGATATGTATTTGATGGCGTTTATATGACACAGGAGGAATTTGATTCGCAGCCCAAGCATGTAACATCTGTTGTCGGATCAGCACGAATGAAAGATACAAACCATGATGGTGTGATCGATATCTATGACCGCGTTAAAATTGCAGATCCGAATCCCAGTGTATTATTTGGTATTACCAATGAATTTTCGTGGAAAAACTTTGATTTAAGTATTTTCTTACAAGGACAAATCGGAGGTGATGTAGTTGCCGGAATCTATGAAAACTGTTGGAATCTCGATGGCGTGTTCAATGTATCGAGAGATGTAAAAGATCGTTGGAGGTCAGAAGAAAACCCGGGTAATGGCAAAATACCCCGTACCTATGGACCTTCAACAGAACTTTTCCGCAGTTATCACACAGGAATGGTATTCGATGCCTCCTATCTATCCCTTCGAAACGTAACATTAGGATATAATATACCTATTAAAAAGAATGCATACATATCAAAAATACGGCCTTATATTTCCGGACAGAACCTGGCAATAATAAAAGCATATCCAGGAACCAACCCGGAAGCAAGCAGTAGCAGTAGCTTAAGTTGGAGAGGATTAGGGATAGACAGAACCAACTATCCTATCCCAAGAACATTTACGATTGGCTGTAATATTACATTTTAAGTTATATTAGATAAAAAGTTTTAGACATGAAAAAAATATTTATAATATGCTTTGCCGCAGCACTGTTAAATACCGGATGTTCCAGTAGTTTTCTTGATATTCCACCACAGAGTTCTTCTACAGAAGGTAATTTCTTTAAAACTGAAGATCATTTCACACAAGCCATAAATAACGCATATGCCAGTTTGCGTGAACTTTATAATGATAAAGGTTGGGCTATGTCGGAAATGAGGTCCGATAATACGCATTATACCAGATATGAAGCTGGAAGAGGATATCCTACGACAGATAAAGAAAATATAGCGGATTTCTTAGTAGCTATAGAAAATACATATGTACGTGACATGTGGAAATCCTGCTATACAAGTATCTCTAAAACGAATACAGTGATAGACAGAATTGAAAAAATGGAATTTCCGGAAGATTTCAAAAAGAAAATACTGGGACAAGCCAAATTCATCAGAGCATTCGTTTATTTCCAACTGGTTCAATATTATGGAGGTGTACCTCTACAACTGCATGAAGTAACAAATGCAGAAAATAACGATTTGCCACGTTCTTCTGTAGACGAAGTCTACACACAGATAATTGCAGATGTAAAAGAAGCTATCACCAATTTGAAACCGGTAAGTTTCCCTCAGGACGGATCAGCTACTCAAGGAGCTGCGAAGACATTGTATGCTTATGTCCTGATGACAAAGCCGAATCGTGATTACGTAGAGGCTGAAAAGCAATTGCTGGATGTCACAAAAATGGGATATGACCTTGAAAATGAATTTGCTGATGTATTCGATACAGGCAAAAAAAATGGAAAAGAACATATCTTCTCCATCCAGTATCAACAAGGGGATCAGGGACAGCAAAGTAGTTGGCTTTATATTTTTCTTCCGAGAACAGCGAATGCAGACATTGCAACAGGAGTACAAGGAAGTAATTTAGTAGAAAATTCAGGCTGGAATGTACCCACATCTGAGACTATAGGTCTTTTCAAAGATGGAGACAAGCGTCGGGACGTATCTATAGGAATAGCTGTTAGCAGCGAAAATACAATGCTTAACAAAATTGACGCATGGTTTTATGTAGGAGATCCCCAAATTGCAAACTATAAGACTGCAATTCCTTTTATCCGGAAATATCAACACCCCCATGCTAAACTTCGCAATATGGATGATAACTGGCCAGTATACAGATATTCGGATGTCTTGTTACTATTAGCAGAGTGCGCTGTAGAACAGGGAAAACCGAACGATGCAATCCCTTATTTAAACCGTGTCCGCGAAAGAGCCGGTTTAGAAGCATACAAAGGCGTTGTTACCGCTGATGTTGTTGCGAATGAGAGAAGATTGGAACTTGCTTTTGAAAACCATCGTTGGTTTGACCTGGTCAGAACCGGCAAAGCAGTTGAAGTTATGACCGCTTATGGCAAATACATTAAGAAAGAAGATGTCGGATTACCTGCTAACACTTACGACATCAAACCTGGATACCTGTTATATCCTATTCCATTCCAGGAAATGGAACGAAACAAGAATCTGACACAGAATGACGGCTATCTGAAATAGTTCTTTCTCATTAATAGTTAAATTCCGGAATATAGACATCACTTTATATTTCGGAATTTATTTTTAATCAAATACTAAAATGAACAGAATGAAGAATGTATTTTTTATATTACTCATCGTATTGACAAGCGCTTTTTTTAATGCTTGCAAAGTAGAAAACGACACAGTCTTTGAAGAAGCGTTTGATAATCCGCCCGAATCCACGAAGCCCTGGGTGTATTGGTACTGGATAAATGATAATATATCCAAAGAGGGGATTACCCGCGATTTGGAAACAATGGCTAAAGTCGGCATCGGGGAAGCGCTTATTGGCAATGTTGTCGATCCCGGAAATCCTTGGGGAAAAGTAAAAGTACTCAGTGAGGAGTGGTGGGGTTGTGTCGAACATGCTATCAGAGAAGCTGACAGACTTGGTATTAAAGTCGGTATGTTCAACGGACCGGGTTGGAGTATGTCGGGAGGTCCTTGGGTAAAACCGGAAGAAGCCATGCGGTATCTGACCTCGTCGGAGACAAAAATTGCAGGAGGTAAGAAAGTGGAAATGAAGCTGGAACAGCCAACCGACTTCTTTCAACAGGTATCCGTACAGGCATTTCCCGCTCCCAAAAACGACCAAGGGCATATTACTACCGCCATCGCGGAAATACATGCTGCAGAGGCAGGCGTAAAAGCAATGTTCGATGGAAACAGAACAACAGCTTTTCATGCTAACAAATATCCTGTAACCATCGATATCCATACCAAAGAGCCTTATACTGCACGCAGCATTGAATTAATTCCGGTAGAAAGCGGTATTGGAGCCAGCTTCAAATTACAAATCAAGCAAGAAGACGGGGATTACAAAACCATCGCCCACCGCGATGTGGCCCGTACAAGGCTGGATGCCAATATGGGAGGTATGACTTTCGGACCGGCAACAGAAAGTTTTGATGCGGTTACAGCCTCTGATTTCAGAATCATTATAGATGGTTATCAGGGCGGACATATCGGGGAAATAGAAATATCCGGAGCTGCCAGATTATCTCATTTCGTAGAGAAACAATTAGGACGGTTAAGTGATATTCCTCAGGTAAAAGCCTATACCTACATGTGGGACAAACCGGCAGAACCTGAAAGTGAAGATTTGAAAATAAGTGCAGATGCGATCATCGATATCACCGACAAAGTTGATGAAAACGGTATCTTAAAATGGGATGCTCCGGCTGGGGAATGGATTATTTTACGAACAGGAATGGCGCTTACCGGAACACAAAATGCTCCGGCATCTCCAGAAAGTACAGGCTATGAAATAGATAAAATGAGCAAGGCGGCTGCTTCCAAACATTTCGATGCTTATGTTGGTGAAATTATCCGCCGTATTCCGGCTGAAAAACGTAAAGGTTTCAGGCATGTTGTTGCCGACAGCTATGAACAAGGTTCGGAAACATGGACCGATGGCTTCGGTGAACTTTTTGAAAAAGAATATGGATACAGCCCTTACCCATGGCTGCCGGTACTGACCGGGCGTATTGTAGAAAGTGCAGACCGATCCGATCGCTTTTTATGGGATTTGCGCCGATTGGTTGCCGACCGTATTGCCATAGACTATGTCGGAGGACTGCGTGAAAAATGTGAAGAGAACGGCTTACGTCTTTGGTTGGAAAACTATGGGCACTGGGGATTCCCGGCCGAGTTTTTAAACTATGGCGGTGCCAGCCACGATGTAGGTGGAGAATTCTGGATAAGTGACCCCAGCCTGGGTGCTGTAGAATGCAGGTGTGCCTCATCTGCTGCCAATACCTACGGGAAACCTTTTACTTCTGCCGAAGCCTTTACCTCCGCCTGGTCGTTCAACCTGACCCCACGGGATATGAAGAAAATGGGAGATTGGTCGTGGACAGAAGGTATAAATCATTTCGTATTGCATGTATACATCCATCAGGCCTATGAAGAAAAACCGGGTATAAATGCATGGTTCGGCATGGATTTCAACCGGCATAGCAACTGGTTCCCGCATTCCGGTTCTTATTTCGATTATGTGCAAAGATCCACAGGTATTTTACAGGCAGGAAAGCATGTGGCTGATGTGGCATACTTCATTGGCGAAGACGCACCGAAAATGACAGGAGAGAAAAACCCGTCCCTGCCTAATGGTTATGATTATGATTTCATCAACAGCGAGGTATTACACAAATATGCTGAAGTAAAAGAGGGTAGATTGGTTTTAAAATCAGGCATGTCCTATAAGTTACTTGTTTTGCCTAATCAACAGAGCATGCGTCCCGAAATGCTTGAAAAGATAGCCGAACTGGTTAAAAACGGATTAACGGTTTTAGGTCCGAAGCCGGTATCCTCTCCCAGTGGTAAAGATTATCCATCGGCAGACAATCAGATTGTTTCTTTGGCAAACGAACTATGGAAAAACAATGAAAATGTTCACAAATACGGCAAAGGAATGATACTTTCCAATATGGATATAAATCAAGCAGCGGAATTATTAAATTTAAAACCGGACGTTATTATGCCGGAAGGATTCCTATTTACCCACAGGAGTACGGGCAGCTCGGATGCCTACTTCATCTCCAATCAGAAAGATGATAGAAACAAGGGAGAGTTTGGCTTCAGGGTAACAGGAAAGCAACCCGAATTATGGAATGCCGTTACCGGAGAAAAACGCGATTTGTACGATTTCAGGGAAGAAAACGGCTTTACGTACATACCTCTTGAATTTGACAGGTCAGATTCCTGGTTTATCATATTCCGTAAAGGAATAAAAGAGAAGAAAAACATTCCGAACTTCCCTGAAAAGACGACCATACAAACGATTGGAGGTAATTGGAAGGTGGAATTCGAGGCAACAAACGATACGATTGAAAGTATTGTTATGCCGGAATTAAAAGACTTGACAACCTTTGACAATCCTTCTATTAAATATTATACGGGAACAGCTACATATTCAAACGCATTCGAATACAATGAGGAACCAACGTCGCCTGTATGGATTGATCTGGGAAAAGTAGAAGCAATGGCACAGGTCACAATCAACGGGCATAAACTGCCATATCTTTGGAGATATCCTTATTACATAGAGGTTTCCGACCTGCTTACAAAAGGCAGCAACGAGATTAAAGTAGATGTTGTAAATTCCTGGTGGAACCGTCTGGTAGGAGATAAACAACCCAACAGCAAACAACATACATCCGCTACCGTTTGCAGATGGAATGCCGAGAGTGAATTGCTACCTGCCGGATTGGTAGGGCCTGTCACACTAAAAAAGTAATGCACGGATTGTTAAAGGCATAATCATATACTGCCTCCCAAGCTTACAAAAAGATGCTATTCCGAACGATTCTCTTACCTTTCGTCCGGAATAGCGTCTCTTTTATTAGGGTATATGACAAAAAGAAATGGACGTTATGCAAATCTTCTTTTTTTCATTATGTTTGCAATCGAATAATCGATTAATGCTAAAATAATGGACAATCATCCAACAAAGATTCCTTCTCCACTATTATCATTGGTACCAATACTTGTTCTGGTATCGCTTCTATTTGTAACAATCCATACCTTCGGCAGTAACGCACTGAACGGAGGAAGCCAGATTGTCCTGCTCACTTCTACCGCTATCTGTTGCCTGATAGCAATGGGATACAGTAAAATCAAGTGGAAAACTATCGAGTTGGCGATGATGAACAATATCTCCAGTGTTGGAGTTGCATTAGTCATATTACTGATTATCGGTGCCTTATCCGGAAGCTGGATGATAAGCGGCGTGGTTCCCACGCTTATTTACTACGGCATGCAAATCATCCACCCCAGTTTCTTTCTGGCCTCCACCTGTATCATATGTGCCATCATTTCAGTAATGACAGGGAGTTCATGGACTACGATTGCCACGATTGGCATTGCTCTGTTAGGGATTGGAGAGGCACAAGGTTTTGACCACGGTTGGATAGCCGGGGCTATCATTTCAGGAGCTTATTTCGGAGATAAAATATCACCATTATCGGACACAACTGTCATGGCATCATCCGTAACAGACACTCCGCTATTCGTACATATCCGATACATGCTGATTACGACCATTCCTTCTTTTCTGATTACATTGGTTATATTTACGATTGCCGGTCTGTCGCACGAAACATCCGATACGGAACAAATCGCACAATTCGCCTCATCGTTGAAAGATACATTTCATATCACTCCCTGGATGCTTATCGTACCCATTGTTACCGGCATATTAATTGCCAAAAGGGTCCCTTCCATTATCACCCTGTTCCTTTCCACGGCTTTGGCAGGAATTTTTGCTTTAATTTTCCAGCCTCATTTGCTACAGGAAATCTCTGGCCTGCCGGTACAAGACATCCAGTCGAACTTTAAAGGATTGATGATGACATTCTATGGAGGGACGAATGTTCAAACCGGCAATCTCCAATTGGATAATCTGGTTGCCACACGTGGAATGGGTGGTATGTTGAATACAGTCTGGTTGATTATCTGCGCGATGTGTTTCGGAGGAGCAATGGCTGCTGGTGGCATGCTGGGCAGTATCACCTCCGTATTCCTGCGTTTCATGAAAAACAGAGTCGGCTTGGTTGCCTCAACGGCCTTATCAGGCATATTCTTCAACCTCACGACCGCCGACCAATATATATCCATTATCCTGACCGGAAACATGTTCAAAGACGTATTTAAAAAACAAGGCTACGAAAATCGCTTATTGAGCCGTACAACCGAAGATGCCGTGACGGTAACTTCTGTCCTTGTTCCCTGGAATTCATGTGGTATGACACAAGCCACTATCTTAGGAGTTGCAACTCTCACTTATTTACCATATTGTTTCTTTAATCTAATAAGCCCGCTTATGAGTATTACAATCGCTGCTCTCGGGTACAAAATCAAAAAAACAAATGAAGAAGCTCAAAATCTCCCTGCTGACTAAAGTAGTCATTGCTATTGCTGCCGGTATCCTGTTCGGTCAGTTTTTGCCTAATGGAATAGCACGTATTTTTGTTACTTTCAATTCGCTGTTTGGTAATTTTCTAACATTTGCCATTCCGCTCATCATTCTGGGACTGGTTACCCCTGCCATTGCGGAATTAGGGAAAGGGGCAGGCAGGCTGCTTGCCATAACGGCTCTACTGGCTTATGGTTCTACTATCTTCTCGGGATTGTTCACTTATTTCAGTTGCTCCAATGTTTTCCCACATATTCTGCCGGCAAATACGGAACTGGTTTCAATGGAAAACCCGGAAAACTTCATGCTCACGCCTTACTTTGTGGTCAATATGCCTCCATTGATGGATGTGATGACAGCTCTTCTGTTATCGTTCACAATAGGATTAGGGTTATCTTACATCGACAGAACGACGTTAAAGGACAGTTTTTCTGATTTCAGGATGATTATTACCAACTTGATTGAGGCTGTTATCATCCCACTACTTCCAATTCACATTTTCGGTATCTTTTTGAATATGACGGTAAGCGGACAAGTGATGGGAGTAATTTCAATGTTCCTGAAAGTTATCATTGTTATTTTCGTATTACATGTATTACTGTTGTTAATCCAATTTACTATAGCAGGAAGCGTTAGTGGAAAAAATCCGCTCCGCCTGCTAAAAAATATGTTGCCGGCATACGCCACCGCACTCGGCACGCAATCTTCCGCCGCTACCATCCCGGTAACGCTTGCACAGAGTATCAAAAACGGGGTTCGCGAAAATATCGCCATATTCGTAATACCGCTTTGTGCCACAATCCACCTGGCGGGAAGTATGATGAAAATTCTTGCTTGTGCTCTTGCCATCATGTATATGACAGGAGAGCCGGTTTCATTCGTACCCATCTTAGGTTTTATTATGATGTTGGGCATTACTATGGTTGCTGCCCCGGGAGTTCCAGGAGGAGCTATAATGGCTGCACTGGGTGTATTGGAAAGTATGCTGGGGTTCAATGAAACACTACAGGCTTTGATGATTGCCCTTTACATCGCTATGGACAGTTTCGGTACAGCATGCAATGTAACCGGTGATGGCGCCATTGCCGTTATCGTAAATAAAATTGCAGGGAAAAGAGCGGGAGAATAGAAATCTCCCTTTATTTTTTCAATAGGTCTTCAAGCCGCTCCACTCCTTTTTCACGCATCATAGTTACGGCTATATGTGCACATGCATAGGCATCCGCCATCGCATGATGGTGGTTTGCCAAGTCGTACCCACAATGGGCGGCTACGGTTTGCAGCTGATGGTTCACAAGGAAGGGATACATGCGCCGGGATAAGCGGCAGGTACAATAAAACGGATACTTGGGATAAGCCAGGTCATATACCTGATGGGCGGCTTTCAGGCATCCTTCATCGAACGGGCTGTTGTGTGCCACTAAAGGAATATCTTCCAATTTAGACGCAATCCCAGCCCACACTTCTTCAAAATCGGGCGCAGAGTTCGTATCCTCCGGAGTCAAACCATGTACGGCTGTAGTCCATTGGGTATAATAATTAGGATAAGGACGTACCAGACTGTAAATAGAGTCTATTATCCGGTTGTCTTCTACGATAGCAATACCCAGACTACAGATACTGCTGCGTTTTCCATTTGCTGTTTCAAAATCTATCGCTGCAAAACGTTCCATGATTAAAAATTCAATGTGTTAAAAGGAACTCCAGACAAAATTACACGAAAAGCAGTGAACATAAAAAATAAAGTGTTAATAATCGATACGATTTACATCCCAACGGTATGGAGATATACGAAACCCGATAAAACAGAAACGATCTACCTTCTTTTGAAAAAACATTTACAGGTACAATATTCAACACTACAATCAACTTAGTTCTCCAGAGACTATGTTAATAATTCGTACAAATATATGAATAAACAACCGATAATATCAACACATAAACAATTAATATTCAGACAATAAAGCCAGCATAAAGAATACGTTTCCCCGAAGTACGATAAGAAACAACAGCTTTCAGGGCATCACATTCCATTTATTAATGTATGTATTTTTCATAGTCTCTGGAGAACTAAATTAATACATTATTATGACAACAATACAATTAGAAACAGCGGATATTCTTCCAATCAAATTCAGAAGTACACCAATTCACAAAAAAGAAGCGGAAACCCTAAGTTTTATACGAGTATATATGGCCATCGTATAAAAACAAATAGCTTACAAATACATTCAGATATATGAAAACAAAACTACATCATCAAACGCTCATCCGACTATCTTCCAAAGGATTAGCAACAAGCATATGCATGCTAACTCTGTTATTGGGAGCTTGTACAGCAGAATCGGATAAAACGGACCGTTCATCTTCGGAAAAAGCGGATAGTACAAATAAGCGGGAAGTCCTTCTTTCTTTCAAGAACAAACTCTCCGTGAAATCTACAAAATCAGAGACGAAGGCAGAAACCAAAGCAATTGCTACCGAAACGGAGAATGAAATCGCCACACTCGATGTCTACGTTTTCGGAGCAAAGGAAGAAGGAAGCACTTATACTTTCCGTGAACGCTTCTCGTACCGGCAAGACGGTTCGTCCATTCCCCGTGGAGCAAAGGAACTAAACCTCACTCCTGGTACGGACAATACCACTACTACCGCTTTGCTGGAATTACAGAAAGGTCTGTTTGTCCGCCTTTACTGCCTTGCCAACCAAACAGAACTGATTAATCCGGATGATGGCAACCCGATAACGGATGCTTATTTTGACCCGCTAACTTATGATATGGCAACAAGCACCCTCAACGAAGGTACTCCCAATGAAGGACAGTTCAGACAGCTTCATTCACCCTTACTGACAGAAGCCTCTGAGGCGTTAGGCCTGCCTCTTCCCATGACCGGTGCACAAACAACTCCTATCGACTTGACAGACCCCGGCTCTTCCACCCGCATACAAGTAGGTTTTAAACTGACTCGTACGATGGCCCGTTTTGATATAAGCAACATCGAAACCGAATCCCACTTTCACTTGGAAGCTATTTCTATGGGGAACGGACGAAAAGGAACAACCTTTTTCCCTATTAAGGCATATGGCGATGCGGTAGCCAAAGACGGTGAGTTAATAACCTACCCTATACATGCTTTTAAAGGGGACAAGGCGAATGAGGGGCTACAAGTGTCAGCCTTCTACTGTTACCCGAACCTGTCCGAAGATAAAGGATTCCTGATTTTAAAAGGGACTTACCTGATAAATAAAACGGAAGCAAAAGACGTGACCTATCAAATTCCTTTCAAACAAACCAATGCAGACGGGGGATACACAGAGCTGGCAATCAACTCTAACCACCGCTACACCATTGGTATCACAAAAGCGGACGAATATCATCTGGACTTTACACTGGATGTAGACGACTGGACAGACAGTGGGGACATCGATGAATACAATCCGGGAATCAGCTCCATTCCTTTTGAGGTGACTATTGATGCAGCCAATGGCGATTATGACCCGGATACACGCATTGTCAATATGGCAATAACAGACGGGGCGGCATTCTCTGTCAAAGCCTCTTCCAACTCCGGCATAGACTATTCGCTCACTTATGAAAAGAAAATAACAACTGCGCCCTGGCTGGTTGTAACCCCTACACCCATCACCCGTGCAGCATCACAAGAATCTACCTACACGGTATCCCGCAATGCAGAATATAACGGGAATGATTTCCCAGTTGCATACCTTCGCTTTATCGACAAAGCGACAGGAGACGAAAACCTGCTGATTATATGTCCTGTAGCCACACCGGTAGCTAAACTGGCAACAGCTTCTCCCAAGTGTAGTTTTGATGAGAATACCAAAACAATCACTCTATATAAAGACGAAACATCGGGTAAAACATCCGCTACATTAAACATCATTTCTACCGGAGGATGCACTCTGGCTGATGCTGCAGGAGGCGATATACCCGGCTGGTTGGAAAGAGATAAAGATGAATTGGCCGTAACAACCGGTACTATCAAATTCACGTTGAACTCAGACGATGCTTCTTTCCCGGCCACGAAACAACTGACTGACGCATATACCTTCGATATTATCAATACAAAGAATAATGACAAAAAACTGCCGATTACCGTAAAAGTAGAAACAACCATGAGTTTACACCAATCTGCCACAACAGTTCCAAACGGGGGAAACTATGATGCCGCGAACAACCGTATGCGTCTTTATAGCAGTGCCTCCGACCAGGTTACACTGACGGTTTTCGCTCTCAATGGTTGCGATATAGAAGGTGTTCCCGCCTGGTTGACTTTGGATAAAACAACGACCTCAAACAATACAGAAACATTCACTTTCTACGTAAAAGACAATGCGGCAACAGGAGGAAGTGCAGTCCTCACGATAAAGGACAAATTCGATCATACGGTCTCAAAAACATTCACTGTTTACTCGATTAACAAGAGTATTGTTCTATCCAATTTTGTAGCCTCCCAATCTTCGTACACAACAGTGGATAATATCAATAATACCAAGCCATATGTTACCTTCTTCCCCATATCCAATGCCTATTTTAAAATTACGGTAAAATCTCCCAAGTCCATTCAGGGAAAAATAGCTGTGGCAAGTTGGATGCAACAACCCAGTATCACAGAAAATATAGACCCAAATACAGGTGTAGCGACTTCTACCCTCCAATTCTACAGAAAGAATGATGATTCCTATTTTTCCACACCGACTTCGGCTACTCTGAATACAATAACGAATGATTATACTCCCGGGGGAAACAAACAATTTTATGTACAACAGACAACGCCTATATATCCGGGCAGTACAACCATTCCGAAAATAGTGACAGGAAAAAGCAGACAATATTGGGTAGCGCCGGTAGTGGCAAAAGGCGATTGTCTTTTTAATGATAAAAACGTATGCCCATCCGGATGGAAAATTGCATCGAAAAGTGATTATATAGATATACTTCATTCTTCGGCAGAAGGTTTGAATCTTTCTTATGCAAATGAAACAGCCAAACAGAATGCTGCGGTTTTCAATAGTAACGGAAGTGTTGTTGGTCCTTATTTCTGGTCGACAGATGCCTACTGGTATGCCACCTTCGATCCTTCTGCATATCGACTGAATTCCTACAATTCATCCGACACAAATAAAGTCCGCTGTATCCAAAACAAATAGTTCTAATAAAAAGGATATAAACGACAATTGCCGGATACAGATTGTATGATTCTGTATCCGGCAATTATTTTTGAGCACCAAACCATTTATTTACTAAAGTCTCTCGGAGCAGGAACCTTTGGCAACGGTTTACGATTCTGAAGTTCTTTCATTACTTCTTCTATCGCTTTGTTTAGCTGCTGGTCTTCCCCATTCCATTCTTTTATCGGATCGTTATCAATCAGAATATCCGGGTCTACCCCATGATTTTCAATAATCCATTGGCCAGTTTTCGGGTCATAGCTTGTAAAGAACGGAACGCGGATATCCGTACCATCCATATAAGGCAGTGAGCCACTGATACCGACAATGCCACCCCAGGTACGGGTTCCTATCAACTTCCCTAAACCAAGCGCACGGAATCCCCACGGGAACAGGTCGCCATCCGATGCAGAATATTTATTAATCAGACAAACTTTCGGTCCTACCTGTACCGCATCAGGTACTGTTCCGATACGGGCTGAAGTACGGCTCATCGTCAAGCGGTAAGGTTCACGGGACAGACGTTCAAGTATCATTGGAGAAACATTGCCTCCACCGTTTGCACGGTCATCGATAATCAAACCTTCCTTATCCAACTGCGGATAGAAATAACGGGCAAACTCATTTAGACCTTCCGGTCCCATATCCGGAATATAAATATATCCGATTCTGCCATTGGAAGCCTTATCCACTTTCTTAATATTATCCTGTACCCAATTATAATGGTACAAAGAATATTCTTCTGCAAGCGGGCTTATTACCACTTTGTGCGCACCTGCCAGCTGAGGCTTACTATTTAATGAAATCTCTGTCGGGACATTTGCTTTTCCGACTAACAGCGAATACATGTCTTTTACCGTATTTGTCGGAACCCCATCGATAGCCACAATGAAATCACCGGCTTTTGCTTCTATACCGGGTTCGGTAAGCGGAGAACGAAGTTCTTTACTCCAGGAAGCACCCGGAAGTATTTTTTCCAGACGGAAGAAGCCACTCTTGTCGCGAGAGATTTCTGCTCCTAACAGACCAGTCTCCACACGCTCGGGACGCTCGGTTTCGCCGGGGTTAACATAAGCATGTCCACAGTTCAACTCACCAATCATCTCACCGATTACATAGTTCAAATCCAAACGGGTTTTGACAAATGGCAATAAGGCTGCATATTTTGACTTGATTGCTTTCCAATCGACACCATGCATATTGGAAACATAGAAACCATCACGGTAAGCACGCCATGCCTCATCAAATATCTGTGCCCATTCCTGCGGATAGTCTACCGTAATCTGCATATTTGACAAGTTGACAGGCTTGCTTAAGTCCACTTTTCCGGAAGGTATATCCACTACATACAACAGGCTTCCTTTAGAGAACAACGCTTTCTTGCTACCCGGGGTCACAGTCATGAAAGCCCCCGGAGCCACACTTGTTTCCTCCTGTTTTTCCAAATCGAATACATTCGTGCCTCCACGTCCCCAATAGTATACTTTCTTACCATCGGAATAGAAATTCGTATAATATGAACCGTTCAACGGAAGCTGTATAATCCGGTCGTTAATTCCATCTATGTCAATCTTCACAGCCGGAACATCGCTTTCCTTGTTAACATCCTCTTTTTTCTTTATAGAATCTTTTGCCGGTTCTTCCTTTTGGCTTATTGCCACCTGTGCATCCTTTTCAATAAAAGGAGATGGTGTATCTTTCGACAATAAAGCCAGATAAACGCCTCCCATATTGTTATATACATGATTCCATTCCAATGAACCATAGGTCGGATTAAAATCGCGGGAAGAAGCGAATATCAGATATTTTCCGTCCGTACTGAATACAGGGGAAGATGACTCATACCATTTATCGGTAATTGCATATTCTTTTTTATCATTCAGATTATATACATATACAATGCTAAATGTATTATCTCCCGTACGGGTATAAGTCAACCAGTTGTTGTCCGGCGAGAAGGCTACGTCACGAGGCTCTCCCATCGGGTCTTGCAAAACAGTAGTGACGCGTTTTGAAGCAACATCCAGCAGATTCAAGCGGTTCTTACGGTCGGTGTAGACAATTTTCTTTGAGTCGGGACTCCATTTCAGATTACGGATATAGGTATCATTATTTTTTGTAAGCTGTACCGGCTCACCTCCTGTTGCATCCTGCAAGTAAAGTTCGGTTTCACCTGTTCCGTCGGAGATATAAGCGATATACTTTCCGTCCGGCGACCATTTTGCAGCCCGGTCGTGCGCTCCGGGGGAACGGGTAATATTCTTTGTTACACCTTTTTCAGTCGGAAGGTTGAATACTTCGCCCCGTGCCGTTACAACAATACGCTCTCCATCCGGCGAAATACTTGCCGCAGTAAGATACCCGCTTCCGTTTTTGATGGCGCTACGTGCATAGATGTTATCGGAAGTCAGTGTGATATTCACTTTCTCTGGCCTCTTGCTTTTTGCGTCCATCTTGTAAATATAACCACCGTTCTCGAAAACGATCGTATTGCCGTTTGCACTCGGGAATTTGACATCGAACTCTTTAAAATCCGTAACTTTGGATGTCTGTTTTGTTTTTGTGTTATACACGAAAATATTCATCACCCGGTCCCTGTCGGAAATAAAGAAGATTTCATCTCCTATCCACATCGGGACAATATCCTGTGCAGGGTTATTGGTAATATTTTCCACGGTTTTCTTCTCAGGATTGTAAATCCATACATCATCCGCCATACCGCCTTTATAGTATTTCCAGGTACGAAATTCGCGCATCACACGATTGTATGCCAGCTGTTTGCCATCCGGAGAATAACTACAGAAACCGCCTTCGGGAAGAGGTATAACTTCCGAAAGACCGCCTTCTTTGTTTACTGCATACAATTTGCCGGTAAAACTGCTGCTGATACGGTTACGGTATACAATGTTTTTACCATCGGGGCTCCAGGTCATTACGATGTTATTAGGTCCCATACGGTCGCCTAAATCATCCCGCTGGTTGGTTGCGGTGTAAGTTACCCGCAAAGGCTCCCCTCCTTCGGAAGGAATCGTATACACCTCGGTATTTCCATCATACTGCCCGGTAAATGCAATTGTCTTGCCATCAGGAGAGAACCGGGGAAACATCTCATAACCGACATGAGAGGTCAAGCGCTGTGCTTCCCCACCGGAAGCAGGTACTTTATACAAATCTCCGGCATACGAAAAAACGATATCTGTACCATTCGTTGCTGGAAAACGCAGCAAGCGTGCCTCATCGGCTGCCATCAATAAAGCCGGGACACTTGCCAATGCCAATAAAGAAAGAATAAGTTTTTTGCCCATGATTAATGCCATTTAGTCTACAGGCAAAGATAAAAAAAGTATTAACTAAGTAGAGCCTTATTGATATATTCCTTTGTTTCCCACCAAAAAAGCTGGATATTATCAAATACAGTCAACCACCGGGGACGTATCAACCCGGTCTTGGCATAATATTCCGGGTCACCTATACGGATATAGCGAATCTTATTAGTCGTATCAGACAAAAGGCACAAAGTCCCATTTTTCAACAATATTACCAACATTCCCCTCTTTATCCAAAAGTCTATTACTTCTGAAAAAGGAATCATATCGCGGTCAGAAAAAGACAAGGCAGTCCCGGTAAACCCTATTTGATATAATACGACATAGGGACGTATTTGCCAGCAAAGTTCTGTTATATTGGCAGGTTTAAGTTCCTTTTTCAAAAAAAGAATATACTCTCTTTGAAAATTTGCAATAGATAAAGGTTGTTCCATATCTCATATTTTCAATAATAAAATTATTATCTCAACAAATTCCGGGCAGTATAAGTTATAAAAGAAGCGTGGGAACTGCTGATACACTTTAACAGAGGTTCTCGAATACCTGCAATCGGTGTATAAACAACAGTCTCACGCTTTTTTATCTTGATTGCACAAATGCAAGAAATTCACTTCCGCACAACAAGAAAACATGAGCATACTTCTCATTCATTATCCACCAATTGCTTGAAACTTTCGAGATTTCTGTTAAAAAGGATAATTTATTCAGTAGCTTTTAAACTATTAAATTTCACACAAACAATAACGCTTTATCACTTATGCAAAGGCAAATATAAAAAGATATTTTCACATCTATTTAAATGTTCCTTCTTTTTCATAAGAAAAAAAATAAACCCGTGCATTCAAAACCAACTTATTCCACATAATAATCATTTATTTTTCCTCCGATTTATATCCATTATATGAAACTATTAAACCGTTCGAATACTACGATACAACTACACTTCTATGAAAAATCCAAACTTTTTTACAGAAAATTGCATATTTCTACTATTAAATCTTACCTTTAGACTTTCCTACACATAAAATAACGTATATTTACATCCAAAAAACACACGAGATGAAGTTCTTATTTATTTTAACCTCTGCATTGTTTGTAACAACAAACATTTTTGCCGAAGATAATCCTTTATGGATGCGCTATCCGGCAATATCACCAAACGGAGAAACAATTGCCTTTACTTACAAAGGCGATATTTACACCGTTCCGACTAATGGTGGCAAAGCTACCCAGTTGACAACCCATCCGGCTCACGACACACAGCCTGTCTGGTCTCCTGACGGAAGCAAAATAGCTTTCGCATCCGACCGTACCGGAAATTTTGATATTTATGTGATGGATAAGGACGGAGGCGCCCCCAAGCAACTGACAACTCATTCCGCAAACGAATATCCGGAAACATTTACAGATAATAA
Organism: Parabacteroides sp. APC149_11_2_Y6; assembly: GCF_054506995.1. Classification (NCBI taxonomy): domain Bacteria; kingdom Pseudomonadati; phylum Bacteroidota; class Bacteroidia; order Bacteroidales; family Tannerellaceae; genus Parabacteroides; species Parabacteroides sp. APC149_11_2_Y6. The sequence goes on along the minus strand of NZ_CP173709.1, from coordinate 5,153,071 downwards.
TCATATTCTTTATACGGCTTCTATCCAACAGGATGTTAAAGACAGCCAGTTCCCTTCCGGAACCTTTGCACAAATTTACCAGATAAGCTTGGATGGCGGGCGCCCGATATTGTATTCCTCTTATGCAATGCAAAGCCTGGCTTTAAACAAGCAGGGGGATAAATTACTATACCAGGATATCAAAGGATATGAAGACCCCTGGCGTAAACATCATCAATCCTCTATCACGCGTGACATATGGCTATGCTCACTCGGGGACGAACGCACTTTCAAGAAAATTACAACTTTCCGGGGTGAAGACCGGAATCCGGTTTGGGCTCCCGATGGTAACTCTTTCTACTATTTGAGTGAAGAAAAGGGTAGTTTCAATGTTTTCAAAAATGACCTGACCGGAAAAAACATCCGTCAGATAACACAGCATACTACACACCCAGTCCGCTTCCTTTCTTCCGACAATAACGGAAAACTTTGCTATGGATATAATGGGGAGATTTATACATTGAAAGAAGGTGGTCAACCGGCAAAAGTGAATATCCAAATTATCGCTGATAAAGTGGAAAACGACTTAATCAGCCAGCTAAAAACCAGTGGAGCTACCGACATAGCCGTTTCGCCAAGTGGGAAAGAAGTTGCTTTCATTGTCCGGGGAGATGTTTATGTAACCTCTACTGATTTCGAGACGACCCGCCAGATTACAAATACTCCGCAGCAGGAACGGGACCTGGATTTCAGCCCCGACGGTAAATCACTGGTTTATTCGGCTGAAAGAGGCGACACATGGGGTATTTACCAATCCAGCCTGGTACGCAAAGATGACAAATACTTTACCTACGCACAGGAAATTAAAGAAGAGCCTCTGGTCGTAAGCGGTCAAACTTCTTTTCAACCATTGTATTCTCCGGATGGAAAAGAAGTTGCATTCTTGGAAAATCGGACTACTCTGCGCGTAATCAACCTAAAGAGTAAAGATGTCCGGACTGTTCTGGATGGCAAATACAACTATTCATATTCTGATGGCGACCAATCTTACCAATGGTCCCCCGACAGTAAATGGATTCTGGCGACTTATATCGCCATAGGAGGTTGGAATAATTCCGATATCGCATTGATCAAAGCAGATGGCAGTGGTGATGTAACCAACCTGACAGAAAGCGGCTACTCTGACGGCAATGCCAAATGGGTACTGGATGGAAAAGCTATGATATGGTCGTCCGACCGTGCAGGATACCGTAGCCATGGTAGCTGGGGAGCAGAAAGAGACATGTATATCATGTTCTTTGACGGTGAAGCCTATGACAAATTCCGCCTTTCCAAAGAAGAGCAAGCCTTGATTGAAGATGAAGAAAAGGATAAGGATGCGGATAAGAAAGACGAAGACTCTAAAGATAAAAAAGACAAGAAGAAAGACGACAAGAAAAAAGAGGATAAGTCTGCCGAACCTTTGAAATTCGACCTGGCAAACCGCAAAAACAGAATCATGCGTCTTACAGTCAACTCCTCTTTCCTGGGAGATGCAGTTCTGACACCGAAAGGCGACAAACTTTATTACTGTGCAGCTTTTGAAAGCGGTTATGATTTATGGGAACAGAATTTCAAGGAAAAATCTACTAAAATATTAATAAAAGGAGTTGGTGGAGGAAATATGTTCACTGATAAAAAGGGAGAAAACCTTTTCCTTATCTCCAGAGGACAGCTAAAGAAAATCGACGTAAAAGATGGCAAAGACAAGCCTATCGGCTTCAAAGCAGAATTCTCTTATCGTCCGGCAAAAGAACGGGAATACATATTCAACCATACATGGCGCCAGGTCTTAGATAAATTCTATGATCCGACTTTACATGGCATAGACTGGGCAGGTTACAAAACGGCATATGCCCGTTTCCTTCCGCATATCAACAACAACTATGACTTCCAGGAAATGCTTTCTGAAATGCTGGGAGAACTAAACGGTTCACATACAGGAGCCCGCTACCGTCCGGCTTCTACAACTCCGGCAACTGCTTGTTTAGGAGCATTCTACGACAATAACTATTCCGGTGACGGTCTGAAAATTGCAGAAATTATAGAACAAGGTCCTCTTACGCAAGCCGATAGTAAGATTAAAGCAGGCTGCATCATCGAAAAAATAGATGGTACACCGATCAAGGCCGGAGAAGATTATTATCCACTGCTTAGCGGAAAAGCTGATAAGAAAATCTTATTATCCGTATATGACCCTGCTACTAAACAACGTTTTGACGAACAAGTGAAACCAATCACTTACGGAACGCAATCCAATCTTCTTTACAAACGCTGGATTGAACAAAAACGCTTGATGGTAGAAAAACTATCCGGAGGCAAAATCGGTTATGTACATGTAAGAGGTATGAACAGCGAAAGTTTCCGTGATGTTTATTCTGAATTATTAGGACGTTGCCGTAATAAAGAAGCTGTTATCGTGGATACACGCCACAACGGCGGAGGATGGTTGCATGATGACCTGGCTACTTTACTGAGCGGAAAAGAATACGAACGTTTCATGCCGAGAGGACAGTATATCGGAAGCGACCCGTTCAATAAATGGCTTAAACCTTCATGTGTACTGGTTTGCGAAGATAACTACTCAAACGCCCATGGTTTCCCGTTTGTTTACAAAACACTGGGTATCGGAAAACTCATCGGGACACCTGTTCCCGGAACCATGACTGCGGTATGGTGGGAAACTCAGATTGACCCGACAATCGTATTCGGTATTCCCCAGGTCGGTGTAATGGATATGCAGGGAAATTATTTGGAGAACCATGAACTGCAACCGGATGTTGAAATTTACAATACACCGGAATCACAGTTGAAAGGTGAAGACCATCAATTGGAAGAAGCAGTCAAGGTGATGCTCCAAACAGTAAAACAAAAATAAAAATGTTGGAAGTTCATACCCCGAACGGAGAAAATAAAGTTCTACTGCACGCTTGTTGTGCACCCTGTTCGTCAGCAATCATCGAATGTTTGCTGGCGAACAGCATCCGTCCTACGATTTTCTACTTTAACCCGAATATATTCCCTGAAGAAGAATATAAAATTCGAAAAGCAGAGAACCAGCGTTATGTGGAAAGCCTGCAACTCGATTTTATCGATGCAGACTACGACCATTCGGCATGGCGTGAAATCACCAATGGAATGGAGAAGGAACCGGAACGGGGCAAAAGATGTTTGGAATGTTTTTTCTACCGGCTGAAAAAAACCGCATGCTATGCAAGTGAAAACGGTTTCTCCCTATTTACTACCACATTAGCTTCTTCCCGATGGAAGAGTCTTGAGCAAATATGTGAAGCAGGCAAAAAAGCCGCAAATCTATATCCTGGGACTCTTTTCTGGGAACAGAACTGGAGAAAAGGAGGACTGAGCGAACGCAGAAAAGAAATTATTGCGGAATATCAGTTTTATAACCAGCAATACTGCGGATGTGAATTCTCCTTCAGAAACAAATAGCGCCTCATATTCAAGGATATAAAAGTCAATATTACAGAGCTTACAACCATCACAGGTATTCTGTAATATTGACTTTTTCTTTTTTTCAAAAAGTGTTATTCAAGCCTGAGTTGTTTATCCGATAATATTTTATAAACTTCCCTCTTTATTTCACCCGCATGTTCTTTTTGCAAAGAAGACAAACGGAGTGCACAAGAAGCTGCTTTTTTCAGTTTATCCGGATGATAAAAAGAAGCATTTGCATATAATTGAACCAACATTAAATATCCACGGCAGTGCCCAGGAAGAATTTGAGTAATTTTTTCCAGGTAAAATTCCGCATCTTCATAATTGCCAAGGGCTTCATCATTCATAGCCATGGCATAATAAATCTGAGGATTAGCACTCAGTTGCATCGCTCTTTCCAACCATACGACAGCCGTTGAATACTTACCTATTTTATTAAAACAGGTTGCCCCTTCATATAAAAAATCGGGTCTGTGATATAAGGAAAAATACAATTTCTCATACCTATATGCCGCTAACTCATAATGATTGGCAAGATATAAATCCCGGGAACTTTTCCATTCTTTGTAAATATGTACCGAATCTTTCTGGGCATAAAAAATAGCACATGAAACAATTGCTATCAGAATTCCAATATAAGGAAGACTTTTTAAACCTTGAAAAGAACTCCCCTTTTTCGTTACACACATGGTTGTAAGAAAAATGAGCAACACACATAATGTGGGTAATTGCAGCGGATAAGAATATAAAGCAAACACAACCAAGGCAATAACCCCTCCGGAGCAGCCAATCCGGTTATGTTTGATTCCGTAATAAACAGAAAACGCCAGCCATAACATGAAAAGTAATAACCCTACCACTCCAACTTCCACACCCATCAGTAAGTAATCATTATAAGGGTAATCCGGGCACATGCCTATTCCACATTCGGTATCAGAAGCAATCCCCGAAGTAAAATAATCTGCCTGAGCTTTTGCATAAACAGAAGGGAAACTACCCAGACCAGTCCCTAAGAAAGGATGTTTAATAATCACATTCGTTGTTACATTCCATATTAACAAATGCTTCTGCACTGCCCCGGAATGGAAAGAAACAGCAGATAATAGCAAACCGGCTGCTATAAAAAGCAACATCATAAGAGAAGCAACGACAAATAACTTACGATATTTATATATTGCTTCCTTCGTCTTTGTCAAACCAATCATCCTCATCCAACAAACCCAACAGCATGAAACTGCAGAAACAATCAAAACCGAGAGATTCATTCTCAAACAAAGAGCTACGGATATTGAAATAAATCCGACACAAGCCAGATAAAACAAAAATGTACGGGACTCCCAACAAGATAATTTCTTACAATTTCTAAAGCGCAAAAACATATTCAAAGAAATAGGAAACATTACTGTTATATATCCTGTAGATAACTCCAACGGTACAGCTCCATCCAACAATTTCAATATCGGATGATCAGAAAAATTCCCAAAATATAATCTGATACAGGATATCGCACAAACAGTACCGAAAAAAAGAGCGATTGAAACAAAAAATATCCGTAATTCCGGATACCGTTGTAAAGAAATACGCAACATAAACCACAAGGCAACCAGTTGGGATATAAAAATCAGCTTGTCCGGTTGAATATTAAGCTGTTTATCATAAGTAACAAGGACAATTCCCAACAACAATAAAACAAGAACATCAGGCAAAGAAAAGATAAAAACACGTTTTCTACTCGTTAATTCCATAAATAATAAACTTCCGGCAAAAGCAACGGATGCATAATGAAACCAACAGATTCTCCCTATAACTTCCCCATGATAAATACCTGGATTAATAGCAAAGATTATACAAAGGAGTAACATGCCACTTGTTGACAACAACAATAATTGTAAAAAATCAAACAATTTGTTCATTTCAAATTTGTTTTGAGGGTTAAACCATTAATAAATATTCTCTAAAAGCACAATAATTCAACAGCTTGACCATCCTTCAAATAATAATAGAACAAAAAATACCCTTTAGCCAAAAACGTCTACTAAACATTATTTTTATCCAAAACTCTTAATATTATCAAAAAGAGATGCACAGTCTACAAATTCAAAGTTTGAATAACAAACCTGTACCTTGCGGATAGTTAAAGGTAGGTATTGTATAATCTCCGAAAATCTCTTTTCGCTGACATTTTATTGACAAATCCCGGATAATTCTCAGTAGCCTAAGGAGATTCTTACTATCTTTGTATCCATTTGAAATAAAAAAGTAAATAATAGAATGGAAACAGTAGTAAGTGGCATTCGCCCAACCGGTAATTTGCACCTGGGAAATTACTTCGGTGCAGTAAAAAGTTTTCTGCAAATGCAGAATGAATATAATTGCTATTACTTTATTGCCGATTGGCATTCGTTGACTACCCATCCACATCCCGATAATATCCGTAATAGTGCAAAGACAATCCTGGCTGAATATCTGGCTTGTGGCATCGATCCGGAAAAAGCAACGATTTACATCCAAAGCGATGTACGCGAAGTAGCAGAATTGTATCTGTATCTGAACATGAATGCAGGTATCGGAGAACTGATGCGCACCGCCTCTTTCAAGGATAAAGCCCGCAAACAGCTACATATCGATACAGCCGGTAATGATGGAGACATGGAGAAGGAAATCTTTAATGAAAGTAATAAACACAGTGTAAGTGCAGGTTTGCTGACTTATCCGACATTAATGGCTGCCGACATTATCATTCACAAAGCTGCTAAAGTTCCGGTAGGAAAAGACCAGGAGCAAAATATGGAAATGGCCCGTCGCTTCGCACGTCGTTTTAATGCTACATATGGTGTTGAATTTTTCCCGGAACCTGCATCTTTCCATTTATCTAATAAAGCAGTGAAAGTTCCGGGACTGGACGGATCGGGCAAAATGGGAAAGAGCGAAGGTAATGCAATCTACCTGGTTGATGACGAAAAGGCTATCAAGAAAAAGGTAATGAAAGCAGTTACGGATGCTGGTCCTACAGAACCAAACAGCGCAAAGCCGGAGCCGATTGCCAACCTGTTCACAATGATGGAAATTGTGTCTACAAAAGATACTTATGATTTCTTCAACGAAAAATATAACAACTGCGAAATCCGCTATGGCGACATGAAAAAGCAACTGGCTGAAGATATCAATAAGTTCTGTGCTCCAATACGTGAACGTATACTGGACATTCGCTCCAATGATGAATACATGGCAAAAGTAGCTCACATGGGTGCTGAAAAAGCCCGTGAAAGTGCTTCCAGGACATTACGTGAAATACGTGAAATCATTGGATTCAGAGCGGAATAAAAGATAAGCAAATATAGAAGCAAGGCTGTAAATATGAATATAAAGTTCATGCGTTTGCAGCCTTACTTGTTTTGTTAGGTCTCTCCCAACAGGAACATTTTATATTCCTCTCTCAGAATGAACAGAAGAAAGAGACAAAAAAAGGAACAGTAAAGTCCACTATTATTCCATGAAAAATTGAAACGAATACTAAATCCTTTCCTGAATAACGAGTGATGATCGGCAATGTCGTATCCATTGTCGTTGCCCCTCCCGCACAAATGGGAGACAGTCTTCCAAAATATTTCACAAATAACGGAGCTCCGAGCAATGCTATAATTTCACGGATTATATTGGCCATCAAAGCTATCGTTCCTAATTCTGCTGCCATTTGTACGCCAAGCGATGAAGTTTTCAATTCCGTAATCAGGATAGATGATAAAGAGTAATAAGCAAAACCACTTCCCACAGCCAAACAGTCGGTCACACTCCACCGGCTAATAAATAGTCCGACAATAGCCGATGCAACTAATGTTCCTACAATTGTAGCAAGAGGGACCAACAGTAATTTAGGACGTATGCTAGTCAGGATCTCCTTCAACTTTTTATCACTACCTATACTCAGCCCGACTTGGAACATCAATAGGTATAATACATAAACCGTAATGTCATTTTCAATAATTACGCTGGGAAGCATTCCACTCCAGCCTAAAATACACCCTAATGCAAAAAAAGCGACTACAATAAGACTACCTTTCATTGTTTCTCGCTCCTTTCTTTAAAAAAAAGGTTATAAACTGCCCATGCAGCCAATATACTTCCTGCCGTCCCGGCAGAAGCAATCAAAAAAGCTTGCCCGCCCAATGTAGCCAAATTATTTACTATTTCCTTGTTTGCACCTACAGATATACCCAATAAAAAAAGGAGAAGTAAAATCGTATAAGAAATAGGCTTTCCTATCTTCTGCAATAATTCTACACGCCGCAAGATATAGCCGAGAGCTATACCTCCAAACATAATTCCAATAACGGTAAACATCGTTTTATTTTATTTTTTCTTCGACACTTTAGTAAACTCAACCTGGATAGAAGAACCGTCCGCATCAGCCGTTCCTGCCAGTTTATTATTATCCTGCTTGAAAGTCAGGCTCACAGGGGTTCCATCCACATAAAAACTACATGCATAACTATCACCTTCTCTTTCTATATTGCTGATTGTAAGTTCAGAACCACAAATAACAACTACAGCTGTTAATTTACCTTCTTTCTCTGTAAACTTTAATGTACCGGATTGATATCCATAAGGTGCATCCGGAGCCGAGAAACTCCACTCACCACTCAATACCGGACTTTTGCTTTGTGCATACATCACCGTACACATAATCAGACATACAAGTGCATAGAGCACTCTTCTCATGTTCTTTTTCATAAATACAGAAATTTAAACTAGACTTAAAAGTTCAAAGATAGTAATTACCCGCAATAAAAAAAGGAGTACAAATATAGAATAAGCACCGGCAAACAAAGAAAAGCCAATATAAGGCAGGCCCATAATATCAAATGGCAGCGGCGTTTTTTCTTCATTCCAGTAATCCGCTTCAGTATCTTCCGGTCGAACTCATCTCCCAGCAAGGGTAGTTTCTCGGCTTCCGGAGTTGAAAACCAGACTTTATAAGGGCGTAATTCGGGAGGAATCTCATTATTTGTAAAAAAATGGCGTAATTCGCGTTCTTCATCTATAGTAGTAGAGCAGCCCCAATATTTATTCAATAACATATATATCCGGTCACAATCCATCTTCCTTCCCTTTCTAAAATCATTTGCCAACAACAAATTGTTCACAAATAGTTTGACGGACACAAACATTCTGCAAAGCCATATTCCGTGTTACCATCAAACAGTAGGAAGGCAAATCTTCTATAACTATCCATGTACCCCGCTGGCTCCAGACCTTCAATAAAGCATCCTCCACAATTTGCTTCGATAAATCCGTATCTCCCGTTATCCGGAAAGCTATGCGATACAGATTATCTTTTAATGGCAATATTCGTCTTATAAATTGATCCGTTCTCATCGCTTTTATTTTAATAGACGCAAACAAGTATCCATAGGTTGCAAATTTCCAGTGTTTTTTCTCTATATTTGCTTCATTCTCTTTTTAAACGCTTGTTATTCTAATTTTTATATATGAACAGAACAATTTTATTTTTCCAGGTGGCCCTGATCTGCTTATTGGCAGCATGTAGCCAGACACCAAAACAAGACCAGCTACTTGACGAAGTACAGTATGTCAATCCTTTCATCGGAACCGGGTTTCACGGACACACATTTCCGGGAGCGACCCGTCCTTTTGCAATGGTACAGGTCAGTCCGGATACACATATCATGGGATGGGATGCCAGTAGCGGGTACCACTATGATGATAACCAGATATATGCGTTCAGCCATACCCATTTGTCGGGTACCGGTATCGGAGACTTGGGAGACGTGGCATTATTACCTTTCTCCGGTGAAGATTCTATCAAGCCGGTAGCTACATTCAAAAAAGAAACAGAAAAAGCTGCACCCGGTTACTATGCCGTTCGTCTTGACAATTTTGGAATTAATGTGGAACTGACCAGTACCGACCGTGTAGGATTTCATAAATACACCTATGATAATCCCAAAGAACGTCGTGTTATGTTGGATTTAGGACATGTATTACAACCGAACTGGGGACATAAAATCGTAAACAACGAATATCTGTTTGTAAATGATTCTACTGTAGAAGGAACAGTGCATACACAGGGATGGGCTCATTTCCATGCCGTATCCTATCGTATCACCTTCTCAGAACCGATTGAAACATTATACCAATATGTAGGAGGAAAACTACGGAAAGATTCCCTGTTCCTTCGTATGAATACTCCTGAGGATTTGAAATTCCACTACAAATTTGCAGAAAGCACAAAGCCTCTATACGCAAAAGTGGCACTTTCCATGGTCGATCCGGAAGGAGCAGAAAAGAATTTAACGGCAGAATTGCCCGGATGGGATTTTGAAGCAACCCGCACCGAATCTTCACATATATGGAATAAAGCTTTAAATGCCATCCAGATTGAAACGTCCGACCCCAAAGTAATGGTGAACTTTTATACAGCATTATACCATACTATGATTGCGCCTTATGCCTATCAGGATGTAGACGGACGTTATTTAGGTATGGATAAAAAAGTTCATCAGGCAGCTCCCGGCTACGTAAACTATTCCGTTTTCTCTCTTTGGGATACATTCCGTGCTCTCCAGCCTTTGATGACAATCATCGAACCGCGAAGAGCGACAGACTGGGGGAATGTACTGGTACAAGGTTATAAAGAAGGAGGTATTCTTCCCAAATGGCCACTGGCATCCAGTTATACAGGTTGCATGGTCGGTTATCCGGCTACAGCTGTCCTGGCTGATTTAGTAAGCAAAGACCTGGCTGGCGACGACTTGAACTTATGGGCGGAAGCCGGCGCACGTTCTTCCGTATATCGTGAAGACCTGGCTGAAAAATTCAAAGGAACGCGCGAACTTGACCTGATAACCCTTCATCCATATTATAAAGAAAAGTATGGATTCGTACCAGCCGACTCTGTTCCGGAGTCTGTATCCTGGGGAGTAGAAATGGCTTATGAAGACTGGTGTATCTCTGAAATCGCAAAAAGAGCAGGAAACGAAGCATTAGCAAAAGAATATGCAGCTAAAGGTTCTTACTGGAAACGCTATCTGGATCCGGAAACCAAGATGATGCGTCCGGTTATGGGAGACGGTTCA